>NZ_JBWJFG010000020.1:0-1307 GCF_056388495.1 Corynebacterium sp. TUM25020
TGAAGTGTCCCGGGTTTTGTTCCTAGGCTTGTGCCTTGATTTCCATTATTTCTCGACTGGGGTGGTGTTCCCAAAATTCGGTTTCGACTTCAGCCGGCGTGCGGTAGCCCAGGCTCTGGTGGAGCCTTGACTCGTTCCACCAATTCACCCACTCGAACGTCGCGATTTCCACGTCGACGACATCGGCCCACGTTCGCCTATGAATCAGCTCATTCTTGTAGGAGCCGTTGACGTTCTCAGCCAAAGCATTGTCATAGGAGTCGCCCACCGTCCCAGTGGACGCTGCGATACCGTGCTCAGCCAAGCGCTCGTTGTAGACGATGCTCACATATTGTGAGCCGTGGTCTGAATGGTGAATCAAGCCCGTTGTTTCCTTAGCGCACACGATTGCCTGGTTCAACGCCTGCAGCGGCAAGGCTTCGGTGCGCATCGAATCGGACAGCGCCCATCCGACGATCCTCCGGGAGAATACATCGGTCACGAACGCGGTGTACACAAAGCCTTTTCGGGTGCGCACGTAGGTAATGTCCGCCACCCACAGCCGATTAGGGCCAGGGGCCTTAAACTCACGTTTTACCAAGTCAGGGCGATGATCCGGACCCTTGGGTTTGCGCGTTGTGATTGGTGCCCCACCTTTGCCCTTGCCGGACAGTCCAGCACTGCGCATCAGCCGGGCTGTTTGCTCGCGTCCAATGTCAATGCCCTGGCGGCGCAGCACGCGCCACATTTTGCGAATCCCGTAGACACCGTAGTTTTGTTTATGAACTTCGGTAATGCGCTCTACTAGGGCAGCGTCGCGAAAAGCGCGGGAGCTTAAGCCCCGGGCCTTGGATTGGCGGTATCCACGCGAGCTAAGAAAACCGCCTTCGCGATGCGTGTTTAACGTCTGGCAGATGAACTCGACTGAGAAACGATTCCGATGCTCATCGATGAATCGGATCATTTCCGACGTTTTGGGTCGAGTTCGGATGCGAAAAAAGCTGAGGCGGCTTTCAACAACTCATTGGTGTCCCGCAGCTCTTGATTCTCTCGACGCAACCGTGCGTTTTCTGCAGCAAGGTCCTCGGGCATTGATTCCACAACACGTCCTTCGCGACGAGCGGCCTGCGTCCATTGCCTCGCCGTGTGCCACGAGACGCCCAGCTTTGGGGCTACTGCCTGGCACGCGGCTTGCATCGACATATTTTCCGCCAAGATGCGGTCTTCCACGAGACGGACCACACGGTCCTTGGCATCCTGGTCAAATTTTCTTGGCATATTCCAGATTTTCCCATCTACTCAAACGGAACAAAACCTGGGACACTTCA
>NZ_JBWJFG010000021.1:0-1233 GCF_056388495.1 Corynebacterium sp. TUM25020
TTAGGCGATGCCGTTCTTTTCCTTGAACTCCAAACGACGGGCATGCAAGATCGGCTCAGTGTAACCGGCCGGCTGCTCCAGACCCTTAAACACCAAATCCTTCGCAGCCTGGAAAGCCACCGACTCATCAAAGTTCGGAGCCATGTTGCGGTAGTTCGCGTCACCAGCGTTCTGCTCATCTACCTTTACAGCCATACGCTGCAAAGATTCCAGAACCTGCTCCTCGTTCACCACACCGTGCTTCAGCCAGTTAGCCAAGTGCTGCGAGTTAATACGGCAAGTAGCGCGATCCTCCATCAGATCGATGTCGTGGATATCCGGAATCTTAGAGCAACCCACACCCTGCTCCACCCAGCGAACCACATAACCCAGGATGGACTGGGAGTTGTTATCAATTTCCTCGGCGATCTCCTCGTCAGACCAGTCAGCGGACTCCGCCACCGGAATGGTCAGGATGTCACCCAGCGTCTCACGACGACCCTCGGTACGCAGCTTGTCCTGCACCTCAAAGACATCCACCTCGTGGTAGTGGGTTGCGTGCAGGGTTGCCCCCGTCGGGGACGGAACCCACGCGGTAGACGCGCCTTCCTTCGGCTGGCCGATCTTCTGCGCCAGCATGTCCGCCATCAGCTCAGTCTTGGCCCACATGCCCTTACCGATCTGCGACTTACCCGGCAGACCGTGCGCCAGACCAGCATCCACATTGTTGTCCTCGTAAGCCAGCTTCCACGGCGCGGTCTGCAGATCCGCCTTACGCACCATCGGACCAGCCAGCATAGAGGTGTGGATCTCATCACCAGTGCGATCCAGGAAGCCGGTGTTAATAAACGCCAGGCGCTCCTTAACCTGCGCAATGCAGGCATCCAGGTTGGCAGTGGTACGACGCTCCTCATCCATCACACCAACCTTCAAGGTGAACCGCTCCAGACCCAGCAGATCCTCCACAGCACCGAACAGATCATTGGTGAACGCAACCTCATCCGGGCCGTGCTGCTTCGGCTTCACAATGTAGATCGAACCATTGCGGGAGTTACGACGCGGGTTGTTCTCATCCAGACCCGGGATCGCAGCAGCCGAAGTAATAACGGCATCCATGATGCCCTCGAAGATCTCCTCACCGTTCTGATCCAAGATCGCCGGATTCTGCATCAGGTGACCAACATTACGCACGAACAGCAGGGAACGGCCGTGCAGACGCAGCTCCTCACCATCGCGGGAGGTAAACACGCGGTC
>NZ_JBWJFG010000022.1:0-557 GCF_056388495.1 Corynebacterium sp. TUM25020
CCGCCTACACCGAACTCCTACGCCCCATTGCCGCACCACTAATCGCAGTCACAGACGGCGGACAAGGTGCCCAATCAGCCATCCACCACTGCTGGCCAACAACACGCATCCAACGCTGCCTCGTCCACGCCCAACGAACAGTCCGCCGCCACACCACCAGCAACCCCCGCACCGATGCCGGCAAAACCCTCTACCGCCTAGCCCTGAAACTCACTCGCATCACCGACCTTGACCAAGCATCCACATGGGTCGCCCACCTGCACGAATTCGACCACACCTACCGGGAATGGATGAACGAGAAAACCACCATCAAAGACCCTGCTACCGGCGCCTACACCAAGGTCTACACCCACCAACGCGTCCGAGCGGCCTATCAATCATTGCTATCTCTGCACCGCAGAGACCTGCTGTTTACCTACCTGCAACCCCCACCAACAACCATCGACCCCGACAACCTTGCAGCAACAACAAACAGCCTCGAAGGTGGCATCAACGCCCCCATAAAAGAACTAGCCCGCAGACACCGCGGACTATCACTACCGCATCAACGCACAGTG
>NZ_JBWJFG010000023.1:0-256 GCF_056388495.1 Corynebacterium sp. TUM25020
AGTGGCTGTGGTGTTGTGGGTGATCAGGTCTGTTGCTGTGGAAAGTGCGTCTTGACCCCATCGTTGGTCCCTGGCGATCTTGACCGGATCGTCAGGGACTTCTGTATGTAGATACAGCCACCAATCCATCACTGTGCGTTGATGCGGTAGTGATAGTCCGCGGTGTCTGCGGGCTAGTTCTTTTATGGGGGCGTTGATGCCACCTTCGAGGCTGTTTGTTGTTGCTGCAAGGTTGTCGGGGTCGATGGTTGTTGGT
>NZ_JBWJFG010000024.1:0-254 GCF_056388495.1 Corynebacterium sp. TUM25020
ATATTTTCCGCCAAGATGCGGTCTTCCACGAGACGGACCACACGGTCCTTGGCATCCTGGTCAAATTTTCTTGGCATATTCCAGATTTTCCCATCTACTCAAACGGAACAAAACCTGGGACACTTCAGCGGCGGTGGTTTCGTGTCTGGCCCAGGTCCAGTTGATGACGTGGGTTTTACTGGCTGTGATCAGGAGGCATCCGGACTTTAGATAGGTCGCGTCGAGGAAGATTTGGTCATGGATGCGGAATGAGT
>NZ_JBWJFG010000025.1:0-254 GCF_056388495.1 Corynebacterium sp. TUM25020
TGGACGAGGCAGCGTTGGATGCGTGTTGTTGGCCAGCAGTGGTGGATGGCTGATTGGGCACCTTGTCCGCCGTCTGTGACTGCGATTAGTGGTGCGGCAATGGGGCGTAGGAGTTCGGTGTAGGCGGTGAAGTGTCCCGGGTTTTGTTCCTAGGCTTGTGCCTTGATTTCCATTATTTCTCGACTGGGGTGGTGTTCCCAAAATTCGGTTTCGACTTCAGCCGGCGTGCGGTAGCCCAGGCTCTGGTGGAGCCT
>NZ_JBWJFG010000026.1:0-251 GCF_056388495.1 Corynebacterium sp. TUM25020
GGATGAACAAAGCCATGGTGGCGGTATTTTTGTTGTGGGTTTGGGTGTTGCGGGTAAAGGAGTGTCCGCAGTGGGTGCAGCGCCAACGGGTGGTTGATTTGCTGGTGGTGCCGTTTTTCTTTGTGTTGTTGCCGCATAGTGGGCAGCTGGGGCGGTTGGTGGTCATCCTTTAATCCAACCGGTGTGCGGTTAGCACAAATGTGGCCGGAGGTGCGGGATGGTGTGGGTAATAGCTTTCGGGGAGCTATTCT